>NZ_CP047651.1 GCF_009906855.1 Xylophilus rhododendri | reverse complement strand
GATGGCTGAAACCGCCATATCGGAGGCCCGAGGTGCGCCGTCGATCACCGCGAAGTCCATCTTGCTGGCGACGTTCTTCAGATCCCGATCGATGGTCGGCCGGTCGATGCCGACCACCGTCAGCGGTTGATCCTCCCGGACCGCCGCCCAGTCCCGGGCGCTGCCCTGCGGATCGGAATCCACCAGCAGCACGCCGGCCCCGCCCAGCTGCAGGGCACGGGCCAGGTGCGTGGCGATGGTGGTCTTGCCACTCCCGCCCTTCTGGTTCAGCACGGCGATGACTTTCATGGGTTCCTTGGCACAGACTCAAATGATGGTTTACTCATTGCATCATACACGTACGACATCAAATGAGTAAACGCGTTTTGCTTGAGCCTGGCTCATAGATCAGCTTAGGCGCCTCACCGCCCAAATATTGGTTGTTAACATCCTGCCAAAAATCCGGTAGGATTTAAAATACGCTATAAAAAAGGTGCATGCTTGACTCCCATTTTTTTAACTGACACACGAGTGCAATGTTTGTCTGGCTTGGGACATCTGGACGTACATTACTACTTATCTTTAGTAAACGAAATTTATAAAGACAACGGTGGCATAGCAGGGCAACGCGCGCCATTAAAAACAAAAACAGGCATTAGCATACGCACGCGCATGGTGGACGATCTGAGAAAGGGAGCAATCTTGCCCCCGATCGTCATTGGGGCCGTAGTAACTGAAGAAACATTTGCATTAGCAAAAAATTGCGAGACTAACGAGCAATTTTTTGATTTGTTTGGGAAGATCAGCAAATCATCCCTATCAATAATTGATGGCATGCAGCGCACTACAGCTTTAGAAACAGCTGTAAGCGATGAAAACACCAATCTAGTTAACAAAAATATTCGCATAGATTTGTGGCTGGCAAAAAACCTCGATAGTTTAGTTTATCGCATGCTGGTATTAAATACCGGGCAAGTGCCGTGGGATATCAAACGACAACTCGAAACTATATATAAACAAGTTTTGCTTCAAATTGACAAGCAAATCCCAAACATCGACGTTTTCAATATTGATGATAAAGAGCGTCGAAGCGATGCAGGTCAGTATCGGTCAACGCGCATTGTCGAACTTTTTCTTGCTTTCACATCCCGAAAACCTCATATAGAGTTAAAGGAGAAGGTGGCGGAGGATTTCGCACGGATGGAAGCTACGGAGGCTACAGCCAATGAAGCGGCTTTACCTGCTTTTATTGAGACTATGAAGTTGCTTGCTGCCCTAGATCGAGCGTTTGCAAACACCGCCATGGCGGAAGAATATGTTGGATCAGGCACACGTTTCAAAGAAGGACGAGACATATTTACTAGCGCTCCTGCAAGTATTGCCTTTTCCGCTGCTGCAGCTCAGTACCTACTTGGCAAGCCCGGATATCCTTTTGAATTTTCCGAACTTCAAACAAGGCTACCTGAATTAGCCGATAAAGTTGCTGCAATTATTCAAAAAATTAATAGTTCTGCGTCCGGGGCGTCGTTTATAGACTACCTGACGCTAAACGAAAAAGTATCTGCGCGATCAGGTCGAATTGGCGAATATGAGCGAGAATTCTTCTTCCGCGCGTTTGAGCATATGTTTATGCATGCCGACAGCTTGGAGACTTTAACGCCTTGCTGGTCATCTTATAAATGAGCAAAAACCTCACCACTCTTTCCGCCTCAGCACTAGGGAAATTTCTAAATTTACGCAATGAGCCAGTGGTGGGCAAAATTACTCCACCTAAAGATTTTGCCACCGAAAAAGCAGTTTTAGATAACTTAATTCTTGGTAATTCTTGGACAGGCAGTTCTGGAGTCAGAGGTTATGATTTCAAGCTGGATAATAAACTGCACATTGCTTTGACGATGAAATGTGCTGACGACCATTTTTTTTCGCTATCGCAAGACACCCAAGACGGAATTAAGTTTGAAAACATCCCCGGTTCAATTTATTTATTTCTTGCCCACCAACTTCAATTAATGCCAACCGGCGGATTTACGCCAGATTGGGTGGAAGAATACATCGCTGGGCCAGCAAGTTCAGAAGAAGGTCTAAAGCTCGACGTAATTATTCAATCGTTGGAGGATATTTCAGTATTTAGCGTGGATGACGCATTTTTGGCGATGGGGAACATTACCCCTCAATATATTGCCAATTACATCTCTACCTATGATCCAGAATTAAATATTGGCCGATTAGGAGACAAGGCACTGCAATCCATTAGAGAAATATTTCTTCGGGAGAAAAAACATCTTACGCAAGAAAATTTTTTCAATGCCTTGACGGCCACAAAACCTCAGCACGCTTTTTTGGAAATTTACCGTGTTTTAGAGTTTATATTTTTCTTACCACGTGTTCGAGGTCTTCTATTGTCATTGCAAGGCCAAGGGCTATCCGCGCAAATGGATATTATGGCGCTTGCAAGTTTGTGCCATAGGGAATTAGGCTGGAAACGTATCGAACGAGATTCGATTGATCGGCTTTTTAAAGACTACTCAGCCGCAAACTACAACGAATTCATTGATCTTCACGCCTCTTGTTCGCCTTTCACATCCTTGGTCATTGCCGAATCCACCGATCCATTGGAAAAAAGAGTTGAGAGCGTCCAAAAAATGGGTGAGAAATTTTATCAATTACGAAACCAAATTGCGCACCAATTTTTCCCCGATGATATATTGGCATGCTCACCCGCTGATTGGACAGTTCTCATTGAATTTACGCTGAATTGCATAAAGTATTTTTACGAGCGTGATTTTGAAATTGCAGCTGCCGGCGACATTTAACAATAGGCCCTGAAGCCGCCTTCATCAGTGCAAGATTTCTTTTGAGTGACTGCCATTAGCCCAACGCGGCAATAGCAGTACTGCAAAAGTCTTGCTGGTAACGTTCTTCAGATCTGGTCGATGGTCGGCCGGTCAATGCCCCGACCAGGGTCAGCAGTTGATCCCCAGACCGCTGCAGTCCTGGGTGCTGCCTGCGGATCGGAATCCACCAGCAGCACGCCGGCACCGCCCAGCTGCAGGGCACGGGCCGAATGCATGGCGATGGTGGTTTCGGCTTTTGGTTCGGCACAGCGATGATTTTCATGATTTTCGGCATAGACTCAAATGATGTTTTACTCATTGCATCATATGCTCATTGAATCAAATGAGTAAATATTTTTATTTGAATTGAATTTGAGTTAGGCTTTGGACGGCGACTTTTTGAGACTAATTTATCGCGGTGTGCTTTTAAAACCCCATGGAAGGCTGGTAGAAATGACACCTACAGAATTACCGAATGAAGAGTTGGATGAGCTAAGCCAAGAATGGCTCAATGCTTTGTGTGAACAAGCCTTGCATGACGATAAACTTCGTAGTGCGGTAGAAATGGTTTCATCGCTGCACACATCCATGCTTGAAGGCCAGCCGGTTCCTTCCACACACCAGCCAATGCTTCGTCAAATGCTTGCGGCAGCAGCAATACTCAAAGTGCAAGAAATTGGTTGGGCTGTTGAAATTCAGCAAAAGAGCAAGCAGCAAGGTGATGACAGTATTCCTGTCTAAAGGCACCTAAACAGCTCGCCCTTCTGCGTTCGCATTTCCCACTTAACGAATAAACGGGGCGTTGAAGACGATTGGGTAATGCCACAACAACGTTCCGACAAAACCACACAAAGCGACGAATACACGTAATCGCAACCACCGCATGCGCGACTTTGTCACGGCTTCCTTGCGGGCAAGGTTGCGCTCGGTCAGCCAGTGCTGCGCAACTGGCCGCTGCCAGTCGCTGTATCCATCAAGTGCCAGCTTCTTGCGTACATAGCACTCGTTGGTGGCGTTCAATTCCTCAAGCAATTCCATGCGGTTACTGGGCAACATCATTTCCTCCTTCGTCTTCTTCCTGCATTTCATGGCTGACGCCGATGCCTATTGCGCGTTCGGATACAGCCCGAAATGTTGGCGTGGTTAGATTCCCTTCTTCATGTAATTTCTTGACGACCTGGTAGGGGTTGAAGATCAAGATCCACTTGACGCGTCCGCGGCTCTCCTCAACGAAATCGATAAAGCCCATTGCTTTCAACGTACGCAAATGGCGACGAAACGTGGTTACGCCACGTTCACCGCCATAACCTGATTCAAAAGCCGCATCCTCTTCCGAGTCAATGCGAGCAACGCCGCAGGCCTGCGCATGCAGCCAAACCGTTATGTAGGTCGTGCCTGCTGCGCTCGAGGCCTTGAACATTTTCTTGTGGGCTTCGCGGATAACGACTTCAGCCACCATTCCAGCCGTTCGGGGCAACATGGCGAATCCGCCGGTTTCAGAGGACCAAACCTGATCGCCGGTCACCGTCGGCCAGTGCAATTCGCGAATTTCTTTGGCGTACTCGGCCAATGTCTTGCGCTTGCGGGTTTTCTTACGCCCACTCGGTGACCCCAGTGACTCCAGAGAGTCCACCGCTGGGGAAGTGCCCTCCGGCGGTACTGCGCCAGTCAACGCGGCCGTCAAGGGGATTGCGGGCGGCGCATTCGCAAAAGGCCCTGCGTTTGGCAGGGGCGGTGCCGAGGAGACGGCGGGCGATGCAGCGTTTGAGAGCGGGGAAGGATTTGTGTTCATGAGCACATCATTGCATGCGAACCGACGCATTTTTTGCATTCTCAAATTTGAGTTGCGTTATAAATTTTTTGCTCACACTTCAAATGACACAATTAAATTCACTTCGAAAATGAGATGGTCGCGGTTGACGACACTCCTCAGAGTGCAGGTCATCTCCGTGTATCACTCGTATCACCGCTCTCTTGGCTATCCGCCCCTCAGGGGGTATGGGGGAATTTTTTAAAGAGGAATTGAAACGTTGTGTATCTTCTTTGGAGTGGGTCCACCAACGTAGCGGTCACCACTGCAGTGGTGGCACCAGGCACAGGTGATTTCTAGAACACCCATTCCATCAAATGAGTAAAAACTCTTCGCATCATTTGAGTTATGCATCTCACTCAGCGGCAAGTGACTTGCCTTCGGCCCAGATTCGCTTGACCTGAGACAGGCTGCAGCCAGCAAGCTCCGCGGTCCTGGCGATGCTGTGGCCGGAACTGCGCAAGGCGATCACTTGTGCATGACGCTTGGGATCGGCACGCCGGCCGCGGTACTTTCCTGCAGCCTTGGCCAGCTCGATTCCCTGGCTCTGCCGTTCACGCCGGTCCTCGTAGTCGCTGCGTGCCATCTGCAGGGCCAGGCGCAGCAGCATCCCTTGCACGGCCTCAAGGACGATCTTGGCAACGCCCTCAGCGTTGGCGGCCAGCTCGGACAGATCGACGACGCCCGGAATGGCCAGGCGTGCGCCCTTGGCCTGGATGGATGCGATGAGCCGTTCCGCTTCGGGCAAGGGCAGGCGGCTGATGCGGTCCATCTTCTCGGCGATCACCACTTCGCCGGCCTGTAGATCGTCCACCATGCGCAGCAGCTCAGGCCGGTCGGCGCGTGCGCCCGATGCCTTCTCGCGGTACACGCCGGCGACGTAGTACCCGGCCGAACGGGCGGTCTCGATGATGTTCTCTTGGCGTTCCAGATCCTGCGCGTCAGTGCTGACACGCAGATAGATCCGGGCCACCAGCGGCAAGGGTGATTGCGGTTTTTTCATGCTGTCCTCTGAAGATTGGCTCTTTTGGCTATACCCAAATGATCCTACTATTAGCGGATTGGCTCAAAAATGAATAGGCAATTTATTTGCGCCTAGCTCACAGCGCGGATCTATATGAGCCATAGCCTTTGATCTGGTCGTGTCGGCTGTTAGGGAAATCCGACCACCTGCGACGTCCGCCGATCCGCGCGCAACGGTGTGAACGGAACTGCGCAGATCGATTACTTGCGCATACCGCCTAAAGTAAGCGATGACCCGCGATTCATTCATAGCTTGATGCATAAGCAGTCTGCTTACTTGGCGCACTAGAGGGCCGGCTATGTCACGAGCAATGTTTATGTGTAGTAGGCGCAGACATACTTAAATCAGCTCGTTTCGCTTGACAAGAACTTCCGACAAGTTTCTAGTTGGTGCGTTCGTAACAAAAGACATCAAAGACCGGAGTAAGCGATGACATTAAATTTTTTGCTTCACGCCTGCCATAAGAATTCGCGGTTTATAAAAAAACTGAAATTCATACCTCCACTTGTTACTTTTTTTGTTTGCGCCGCAGCTACCGCTCAAACTTGTGATGCGCTTATCCAGCATGGTTTGCGCAATATTACGACCTCATTTAGCTCTGAAGCAACAGCTGCTTTACAATATTTTCGCCACTGCCAAAAGAATCTTGACACTATGGATTCCAGCAGATTAGCTGAAGCCGAAGTTGATATATTTGGAGAAGGCCGTGGCGGCGGCTCTTACAATGAACAACAGCGCCGCAGTTCTTTGCAAGAATGGTGCACCGCAAACCGCGCAACGGCACAGCGCAATCAATCAAGTTTTCAGAATTCTCAGGTCTTATATCAAGGCGGACTTGATGCCTGGAATCAATGCAACGCACTAAAAATAAAAGGGGTTCAAGTCGCGCCAAAGATATCTGCCGACAATGATACTGTAGATATTGGAGTTTCTTTCAGAGCAGGTGTTGTTGGGTACTATCTTCTTACAGGGATTCAAGCCGAAGGATATGCTTGCAAGACATCGTCTCCCGATGGCAAAAAAGTTACTTTTCCATCTCGAATCGAGCAGCTTGCTTTTAGCGTGAACTGCCGACGAAACCCAGCCAAAAAAGAAACGCTTGGAAATGAAACTTATCTTCGGAAAACACGTGGAGTTATAACCATACAAACTTCTGACGAGCCAGTACAACTCTTCTTTCCAGAAGAATTTCAGCCGACTTTACCCGCTGCTCAGGCCACTCGAATTTTGAAAATGCTTCCAAAAGCGGAACCTCCAGTTGGAACTGTTCTGGCTTCCACCTTTACCGAATCTCAATTTTTTAGTGATGTAAATATTCCGGCTGATGCGACTAAGTGGATCCCAGCTGATGGTCGACTACTTCCGCCAGGATCTATTTACGAAAAAATTACTGGAAAGAATGCTGCTCCTGACCTTCGGTGGGAGAGAGACGCAAGAGTTATCGTTGGAACGGCTTCAGGCCAAGCCAATAGTGGCGAAAACGTCCGTGCATTTGCTGTTGGTGCGCCTCCGGAAGCTACTTGGCTCTGGACAGTTGGATTAAGAGACATAGCGGGCAATCGTCCTAACAACGATTATGAACAGTCAGAAGATCAATTTCAGGTTTTTGCGGATTCAGACGGCGTTATCACTGCGCAAGGTCGGACCCTTAACTGGAAGCATGGGGCATGGGGAAGTTGGAAAGCTGGAACGGCCAATGTTGTCGGCATAGCCACTCGGAAACGCGACCATCTTTTTTATTATGTCAAAATTAACTAGGTGTTTTGTGATCAAGCAATCAACTGGTTTTAGCTAAAGCTTCCAGCCGATCCGCCGGGAACATCCGCATGAACTCCATGCTGCCCGCCGCCGGCGCATCCAGCCAGGCGTCATAGAGCCCCCGCGGCAGGATCGCCACCATGCGTTTGTCCTGCAGCTCGGCCGGCCGCTTCGGATCGGGCCGGTGCAACTCCTTGAAGATCGGGTGCGTGTCGGCGTTGAGCGTCAGCATGGTGAAGCTGTAGGCCCAGCCGCCGCCGGCCGCCTGGCGCCGCTCGTACAGGCCGGCGATGCCCAGCAGTTCGCCGTCACTGCGGCTGATCCGGGTCGGCACCGCCTTGCCGCTGCGCCAGTCCGGCTCGTAGATGGCCTGGGCCGGGATGATGCAGTGCTGAGCCCGTTTCCAGGCATCCCGGAAGGCCGGCTTCTCGGCCACCGTCTCCGAGCGGGCGTTGTAGGTGCGTTTGGCCAGGCTCTCGTCCTTCGCCCAGATCGGCAGCAGCCCGAAATTTCCGGCCAGCACCTCCAGCGGCGGCACCGCCTCATCGCCCGAGTCGATCTCGGCCGGCCGGCGGATGAACGGGCCGATGTAGCCCGGCCACATGTCCGGCTTGTCCCAGGCGCCCGGGATGGCCGCGCTGGGAAAGCCGGCCTGCAGGAGCTGACGCAAGGGGGCTTCGTAGTGGCTGCACATGCCCACATCATCGCCCGGCCTGGCCCCGGCGGTAACCAAGCGCTAAGCAAGCAAAGAACTGTATATTTGAACAGTATTCATTGCAGAACCCGCCATGCCATCGCCAGCGCTCCTATTGCCCGGGCATCCTGTTCCCATCGCCGCCGTGTCGCTGTTCCTACCACTGGCCGGCGACCGGGTGCAGGCCGGTTTTCCGTCGCCGGCGGAAGACTTCAACTGCAAGCGCATCGACCTGACCGAGCAACTCGTCCAGCACCCGCAGGCCACCTTCCTGCTGCGGGTGCGCGGCGACTCCATGCGGGAGGCGGGCATCTTCGATGGCGACGTGCTGGTAGTGGACCGGGCCATCCGGGCCGCACACGGACACATCGTGGTCGCGGTGCTCGATGCCGGCGACTTCACCGTCAAGCACCTCGTCAAACGGGCCGGCCAGGTGCGCCTGGTCGCGGCCAACCCCACCTATCCGGACATCGTTCCGCGCGAGGGCCAGACCCTGGTGATCTGGGGCGTGGTCACGGCCAGCATCAAGCAGTTCAAGGCATGAGCGCGCCGCTGTTCGCCCTGGTCGACGGCAACAACTTCTACGTGTCCTGCGAACGGGTGTTCCGGCCCAGCTTGGCCGGCCGGGCGGTGATCGTGCTGTCCAACAACGACGGCTGCGCCATCGCCCGCAGCAACGAGGCCAAGGCGCTTGGCATCCAGATGGGCACGCCCTGGTTCGAGATCCGCGACAAGCTGCCCGAGGGCACGGTGGTGGCCTTGTCCGCCAACTTCGGGCTGTACGGCGACATGTCCAACCGCATGATGTCGATCGCCGCCGGCCTGGGGCCGGAGCAGGAGATCTATAGCATCGACGAGAGCTTCATCGACCTGGCCGGCGTGCGGGATGTGACGCGCCGGGCGGTCCGGGTGCGATCGCGCATCCATGAGTGGATCGGCATCCCCTGCGGCATCGGCATCGGCCAGACCAAGACCCTGGCCAAGCTCGCGAACCACGTGGCCAAGACGGCCGAGCGCAAGCCGGGCAGCTACTGTGAGGACCTGGCCCAGGTCGCCAACCTGGCGGCGCTGCCGGCGTCGGACCTCGACACCGTCCTGCAGGCCACCGAGCTGGGCGAGATCTGGGGCATCGGCCGACGCATCGGCGCCCAGCTGCAGGCGGCCGGCCTGGTGACGGCGCTGGACGTGGTGCGCCTCGATGCCGCCATGGTCCGGGCGCGCTGGGGTGTCGTGCTCGAGCGCACGGTGCGCGAGCTGCAGGGCATGCCCTGCATCGACCTGGAGGGCCAGCCACCGGCCAAGAAGGAGATCGCCAGCACGCGCAGTTTCGGGCGGCCGGTGACGCAGCTGGAGGACCTGGTCGAGGCCGTCACCGAGTTCGCCCAGCGCGCCGCTGAGAAGCTGCGCCGCCAGAGCAGCGTGGCCGGCCAGGTCGCCGTGTTCGTGCACACCAGCCCGCATCGCAAGGAGCTGCCCCAGTACAGCCGGGCCACGGTGGTGCCGCTGCGCAAGCCCACGGCCGATACCGGCCTGCTCGTCCAGGCCGCGGTGCGCGGCATGCAGGCAATCTACCGGCCGGGCTTCCACATGGCCAAGGCGGGTGTGCATCTGCTGGACCTGCAGGACGGCTCCGTGGAGCAAGGCGAATTGGCCCTGGATGACGGGGTGGAAGATCGCGGCTCGCTGATGCAGGCGCTGGACCAGCTCAACCAGCGCTACGGCCGCGGCACTGTGGCGATGGCCAGCGCCGGGGTGGAGGGTGCGCGCCGCAACTGGGTGATGAAGCAGGAGCGCAGGACGCCCGACTACACGACGTGCTGGAAGAGCATGCCGCTGGTGATGGCCTGATCCAGGTGAACGCGTAAATGCCTGCAGGCCATCACACCGCCGGCAGCATCCAGTCCTCCGCCCGCTCGAGCGCTCCGGGGTCGCCCAGCTTGCGCAGTCCCACGTCGGAGGCCCAGCCGATACGGTCCATCAGGTACTGCATCACCTGCAGCTGCTGCTGCAGCTCGTCGGTGGACTCGCAGGCCTGGGCCCGGTCCCGCGTGATGCCGATGCCCGCGCTGGCCAGCGCACCGACATGCTGGAGCACCTGGCGCAGGCCCTCCCGCGCATCCGTGCCGAGGGGAACGGGCGTTTCGGCCACGACAGCTTGGGGTTCAGGCAGATCGCTTGCCTGCCTGGCGTCTTCCTTCTTCATGCTGACTCCTGTTCAGTCGTTCAAGAGACGAAGAAACCGGCGCGCATCCAAGAAGAATGGCGGCGGCTCGAACAGGTTGGCGTGCCGGACAGTCAGTGAAGAAACCGGCAGGGCGTGAGCCCTCCCGTCCGAGCCGCCATAAAACGGTTCAAACAGAAAAGGCCACGATGCCTTGCGGTACCAGTGGCCTTCGCCACTGACTGATTTACAGGACGCCAATCCTGATCGCGCGATGAGGCGCGACAGTGAACTCTAGCCGATCGCGGACGCCGAAGCGGGAGGGGACGCTGTCATCAAGCTCTGAAAAAGAGCTAGATGAATCGTCTTTTCATCTAGCTTCTGACTTTAAGCAGACGTTACGAAATTCAATACTCCAGTGTTTGGATCGGCCTTGAACCCGAAGGATGGGCCAATAATTTTGCTTATTTCATCCAGCGTAGATGCATTTGTCGGCGTGCCATTTACTTGCACCTTCCAAAAATTCGAGTCAAACTTTTTCAACTCGCTTGGCGCTCCGCTGACTATTGCCACCTGCACGTCCAGCACTTCGGCTTGATTTCCATTTGCCAAATAACGAATCACACCCACATCTTCCGCCGTACGGTGGAACTCTGCAGTTGCAAGTTTTCCTTGCATAAAGAGGGTTCGTCCCCCGATTGGCAGATCTTTTACGTCGATTGCTTGCGAGCTGGCAGTCATAGGGATTAGGTATTTATTCCGCGTCAGGCGGGAGAGAAATGTCTTCAGGTTGCGCAATTTCTGCAATATAACCCAAGGCCTCAACATCATCAGAAATACCGTAGCTACTCATGAAGTGCTCCACCAGTTTCTGGTCATCCGGAGGCAAATCGGCAAAATAAAGATCCTTTGAAAGATCGCTAGTTGCGGAATTGATAACCAATTGAGCGGCGACTTCTTGACTTGAAGCGGCGCTAATAGCCGCCAGATTTTCAGGGGTGTTTACCATTTGAATCCGATGATGAAGGCGAAACACGAGTTTAAATGATTGCGCGCAAGGACGGTGCCGGGGGCGCAGCCCCCGGCACCTGGGCGGCGTGAGCCGCCCAGCCGAGGAGGCCGCGCAGCGGCCGGGCCGGCAGGCCTGGCGGCCTTTGCACAAACGCGGCCTGCGCCGGGTAAGGAGGGAGCCCCCTGGGGGGCGGACGGGCCTTACCCGGCGCCAGGCCCCCGCGAAGCGGGGCCCTGGGGTGGGCGGGGGGGCCACTCCCAAGCCATGCGCGAAGCGCACTGACTATGGCCATATGCGCGAAGCGCACTGGACAACGCTGCCTGTGAACAAGCACAGCGGCGGTGGCGTGGCCGCTGCCGAGCGGGCACCCGACCCGCAGGCAGCGGCCACGCCACCGCCGCCGCTGGGCTTTGCCGACTTTGCATAACATTTATCGTATATGCCCGAAGGGTGCGAAGCATTGGTGGGCAAAGCCCGCCAACATGTACGATGCAATGTTATGTAAAGTCGGCGAAGCGGGGCGCGGCCGTCGATCGTCCACGGACGGCGGCGCTCGATCACGCGGCGCTGCTTGCCTCGTCCTGGAGACGGCGCTCGATCTGCCGCCGGCGCCGATCTCGTCCCGAAAGCGGCGCTTGATCCTGCGCCGGCGGTCGTCTCGGCTGGGCGGCCGCGCCGCCATCAGCTTGTCCAGCGAGAGCCAGGCCAGATCTCATCGCGCCAAGATCAACCAGGCCGCAATCAGCGTCACAAACAAACAGGCGCCTTTCGGGTTGTGCTGGAAGAGCGGGACCAGGCAGCAAGCCAGGGGAAGCAGTACGTTGATGTCAAGGTGCATGCCGCCAGTTGACCGCCACGATCAATAGCACCGAGGGGTCGTTTTCCCAAATTGAGGCGAGGTTGCTGACACGGTTCTAAGTCCGGCGCTGTGCACTGGCCAGGTCGAAAACCCAATCACCTGGTTTTGCGCTTGCACTGGTTGGTGTACGGGTCGAAGTCCGCTTCACCCCTCCCCAACTCCAACACGACCGATCAACCCCCGGGGGGGCGGGCGAGTCGTTCAATTCAAACGTCCATTTCTTTTGCGCATCCATATTTGAGTAATCGCTCACTTGCGTTGTATGCTTTATTACCCCCTAGCCCGGGGGTCCTGAAGCGGGTCAAAACTGTTCAGGGCGACCACTTTTTCTGCACAGCAAAAGGAAGAGGAAAAATGGAAATGTTGATGGTTCGATCGTCAGGAAAGATGGTCGATGGATCGAAGCGCCGCGTACCTATCGTGCGCACCCGCGCCCGCAAGTACGGCCCCGTCCTGGATGAGCAGGTTCTCTCGATCCGCCGCGATATCGTCATCACCGGCCCCAATGCCTGCGGCAAATCCCGCTGGCTGACGAAATTGCACCTGCGCTGCGGCGAGATCTGGCCCAAGCGACCCACGCTCTATGTCCGCAGCATGGAGCCCCTGCAGAGCTGGTTCGAAGACCCGCGCATCGCGGCCTATGCAGAACAGCAGGGCCGGCCCTGGGCCAAGCTGCGCTCTTACGAGCGCGTGGACATGCTCATCGAATGGATCGCCGAAGAGAAAGCCGTCCTGATGCTCGATGACGCCCACAAACTAGCCGGCCGCAAGCTCGATATCGCCGTGCGCATGGCCACCCGCTCGCGCATCCTGGTCGTGGGCGCATTCGCCCACCAGTCCATCCCCATGAGCCTGCGCCTGCTCATGGACCAGCGCAATCCCCAGCGCATCGCCCTGCGCGGTGAAGCCGCCTACGACGCCACCAGCATCGCCATGTGGCTGCTGCTGCTGATCACCATGGCGGCCGGCTGGTGGCAGCTCGCGGCCGTGCTCGGCGGCATGAAGGTGCTCGCCGGCGGGCGCGGCGCCGCCAAGCAGACCTGACCTGCCATGTGCCCCCTTCGCCGCCCGGCCAGGCCGGGCCATCGGCTCGTCCTGGCCATCGTGTTCTGCATGGTCCTGCTGCGGACCGCGGCGGCAGACGAAGGCGAAAAACAGCCTTTCGAACTGCCCACGCTTTCGGGCCAGTCCGGGGACTTCCACCTGCCCGACAAACCAGCCGCCATCGGCCCCCTGCCCGATGCCCGGGAACTGTTCGATATCGCGCTGTCCTGCTGGCCGGCACCGAGCTATTTCCGGGGGGAACTGAACCTCGAAGGACGGTTGCGCACCGACCGCTCGACCAGCATCAGCAACGAGGGTGCGTTGAGCGCGGGCAGCCGGGCCAGCGTCGCGCTGGTGGCTCGCATTCCCCTCTACTCGGCCTCCGAACTCGACCGCGATCGACAACGTGAATACGACCGCCGCACCCGGGCGGCCGAGGCCGTGGGCGCGCTGGTGTGGGCCTTGACCGATCGGGTGCGCGCCGAGCGGGAACTTGAACTTGTCCAGGCGCTCGAGCGGCGCTCGCAACAGCGCGTGAAAGTCGGCGTCGCCGACACCACCGAACAGGTCGCCTACCTGGAAAAAGTCAGCGCCCTGCAGGGCACCGTCTTCAAGCAGAGCGGCGAGATCCAGAAGTCCCGCCTGGCCCTGCTGGCCATCTGCTCGGCGGACACGGCCGACCAGGTCGACCAGTACATCGGCCGCTACGTGAAGCGGGGGCCGCATCCATGAAATGGGTCTCCCACATCGCCATCGCGGGCGCGGTCTGCGTGGTCTTCAACCCGGCCGCCGTGCCCGCGGCCGTGCTGGGCTCGACCGCCCCGGACTGGTTCGAATGGGTCCTCAGCGCGATGCAGCGCAGGCGCGTGAAACACCGCGGCATCACCCACTACCTGGCCGCCTGGCTCATCGTGGCCGCGGCCGGCCACTTCGTGTGGGACTGGAACGGCTGGCTGTTCTGGTTCGCCATGGGGGGTGCCATCCACTGGATCTGCGATGCGCTGACCGTCAGCGGTGCGCCGCTGGGCTGGTGGTCGGACCGGCGCATGACCTTGTTCGGCGGCAAGGTGCAGACCGGCCGGCCGAGCGAATACATCGTGACCATCGTGGTCCTGGTGATCTGCGCGGCGGTGGTGTGGGTCACCCGCAGCCATGGCAACGGCGGCCCCTTCGTGCCCTTCTTCTACGACTGGGCCGGCTTCTACCGGGCCGGCCTGGTGTCCGCCCACGAATGGCGGGCCAACCGCTTCAACCTTTTTTAGGCCGGGGCGCCTTGGCCGGGCGGCGGGCCCGCAGCCAGCCGTAGAGCGTGTTGGGCGCCACGCCCAGCAGCTTGGCCATCGTGCGTTTGGGCATCTTCTTGGACAAGTAGCCATCGATGACCGATGCCTGGGGATCGAGGGTGAGATGCGCCGCCCGGCCGGGCGGCCGGCCGAGCTGGATGCCGGCGGCCTTGCGGCGGGCCAAGGCTTCCTTGGTGCGCGAGGAAATGAAGTCGCGCTCGATCTCGGCGGCCAGGCCGAGCATCGTGCCCATGATGGTGGACTGCATCGAACCATCCAGCACGATGCCGCTTTTGACGATGTGCAGATGCACGTGTTTGCCCACGCATTTGCGCATGATCTCCAGCACCTGCAGCGTGCTGCGCGCCAGGCGCGAGATCTCCGCCACCACCAGCACATCGCCCGCCTCGGCCTGGTCGATCAGCACGCCGAGCTGGCGTTGCTGCCAGGGCGTTCTTCCGCTGACGGTGTCTTCGATGAACATCGGTGCATGCAGCGCCCGGGCGACGCAATAGCCGGCGATGCCGTGCCGCTGGTTGGCGACGTCCTGGGCGTCTGTCGAGACCCGGAGGTAAGCGATGACTTTTGGCATGCAGTGATTCTTGCCCGACTATCCCGGACATCCGCATGGGACTAACATAGGGCATGGCCTCCACTCCCATGACTTTTCCCGACAGCGCAGCCCCCGCCACGGACGCCCGTTTCGTGGAAAGCGAGGCCGCCTACGCCCAACGCCTGCAGGCCTCCGTCGCCCGCAACAAGGCCGATCCGCGCCCGCCGGTCAGCCATGCACGGGCCAAGGAAATGATGCGCGAACTGCTGCAGACCAAGCTGCAGTCCCAGTCGGAAAACAAGCGCCTGCACGCCTGATCGCTTGCGGTAAAAGCCGGCCGCCGCTCAGCGCTGCCGGCGGGCATGCACCACGTCGGTGACGGTCACCAGCTGCCGCTCATCATCGACTTCGTACAGCACGATGTAGTTGGGCAGCACCACGATCTCCCGCTGGCCAGGCACAAACGGACTCGCCCGAAAAAGATAGGGCTGATCCGCCAGGAGGTCGGTGGAGCGGAACAGCTTTTCTTCCAGTTCGAAAGCCGCACGAAGGTTGTCCTCGGCGACATAGGCGGCGAACTCGAGCACGTTTTCGATGGCTGGCTCCAGCCAGACGACTTCATAGGACATGACCGGCCCGATTGTGAAGCCGCGCCCGGATCAACCTCCGGCGGCCTTCGGCCCGATGGCGGCCAGCAAAGCGGCGTTCTGCTGCTGCATCGCCAGCAGCTGGCCGGCCACCCCTGCCGCGCTCTCGCGGGCCTTCGCGGCCGTCTCCGTTGCCGTGTCGCGCTCGCCCTTCACCCGGGCCAGCTCGTCGGCCATGCCGGCGGCTCGATGCTCGGCTTGTTCCAAGCGAGCTTCTGCCTGGTCGGCCCGGGCCCCGGCCTGTGCCAGCAGCTGGCGAACATCCTCCAGCGCCTGTACCTGCTCCTGCGCTGCGACCAGCTCGCCGGCTTGACGCTCGAAAGCCTCGGCCATTTCCTGCCGCAGGGCATCCAGCTCGGCGCGCTCGGTTTCCCATGCGGCCTGCGCATTGCGCAGCGCCTCGCTGGCCAACTCCTGCGCCTGCAGCCAGATCGCCGCCACCGCCGCGGCGCTGGCCTGCTGCACGGCCTCCGGCACGGCTACAGCCACCGGAATGGACTGCGCGATTTGCGCCCGGCGCCACTCCTTCATCACCGTACTGGCGGCGTTCATGTCCACCCGCGCGGCGCGGCGCACGGCATCGACCGTGGGCATCGCCTGGCGGGCTGACTGCGCAAAAAGTTCACTTGCAGCGGCGGCGATACGCTCACGTACGTCGGCGGGAATGGCAGTAGGTGCAGTGGTCATGTCCGACTCAAGAGTTGATAATAATAATAATACTATTATTCTTATTATTTGTCAACCGGATATGCCATGGTTTCGACCTGGCCAGCGAGTCCTGCGCTAGGTGCTGTGCGGGCCGGGTAAAAAGCGACTTAAAAAAAGCCCCATAGAGGCATTTTTTTCGGCTTGGCGAGGTCTGGGTATGGGTCGGCTGCAGTTTTTGCGCCATGGAGGGATCTGACGCGGTTGCGGGGCATTGACGGCCGGAGGCACCCCTTTCCTAAGTTGCAAAAGCAGGGGCCCGTGCGCGAAGGCGCACTGGGGGCGCAGCCCGAGGGGGCCGGGGGAAGGCACTTCCCCCGCTTGGGAGCGCCCTAGGCGCGGCGCGGAGCGCGGGGGCTCGATTGCTTCCCCCGCTTGCGGGGGACTGTTTACAGCGCGCCTTGCACACCGCCGAAGCCCCGGATCGCCGACTTTTCCACGATTTCGCCCGTTCAATTACAGGGCACCGTTTATAGGAACTAATTACAGGAGAACCGTTACCGGTTTAGGGGGGGGTGATTTCACGAAAAAAGGGGGGGGCGATGTCCGACGAAATCGGCCAAAAGGGGGGGGTGATTTCACGCAGGGGGGGGGGTGATGTCACGTGGATAAGGTGCGCTGTCCACAGGGTTTGTCCACAGACCACCGCCCCAGAGGGAACGCCGGCAGTTCGCCACGCCGGCGGGGCGCATCGCACCTCGATCCTGGCCAGGCCTGAAACGGCCCCTCTGTCGAGGGCAGGGGGGGGCGATTTCACGATGAACGGCACGCAGTCTGGAATAGATCTGACCCCGTCATCGACTAACGCGAAGGTCCGCCCTTGTAGGCGATGGGTGGCGGCGACCCCAGCAGCAGCACACCGCCCGTCACGGGCTTCACCCGCGCCTGCGGATAAACGGCAAGCACCTTCTTCAAAACCGGCAAGAACTCCTTCTTGAAATCCTTGTCCGGGTGCTTGCCCTGGTATTCCTGGGCGAACTGCTCGCGCAGCGCCTTCCAGTGCAAGGTCATGCCGCGGCCCTCGATGCGATGCAAACGATGCGCGAGCCAGGCATAGACGTCTAGGGCCAGAGCGGACCCTTTGAGCGCGTGCAGCGCGCGGTTGTCCAGCGGCACGGCGCTCTCGATGAGCGCCCCGTAATAGTCCTCGGACAGAACCATCGAGCCTGGCCAGAGTGCCCGCATCTGCGACTCCTTGTTCGACAGCCAGGCGTCGAACTGCTGCACCGGCTGGCCGTTGTAGGTCCGGCCCTTGAAGCCCAGCTGCAGGCGGGCGGCGGCCAGCGCATGCATCTGCTTGCGCAGCGTGGCATAGCGGCGGCCGTCGCTCTCCATGCCCATCAGCCGCAGGAACTCGGCCGCCGTGTCGCCGATCGGGATCTCCCGCTCCTTGTTGCGCACGGCGAAGGTCGACACCCAGGCCAGGCCGAGCCGCGGCATGACGCCGTAGGGCACCGGCTGCAGCACCGGCCCGCGGCCCTCGTCCAGGTAGCCCGCCTGCACGTTCACCCACGCCGAGCCCGACTGCCGCATGAACTCACGGCCCTCGACCTTGGCCCGGGGCAGGCCGACCTGGCACAGCACCGCGTGCGTGAACGCCATGTCATCGCCGGTCGGGGGCGTGTTGGCGATCTCCGCGCCGGCCGCGATCAGGTTCCGGTCGGCCTCGGTCACGATGACGCCGGCCGGCGTCACGCGGGTCTTGGACACGCGTTTGGGTGCGGGTGCTGCTGCCTTGGCTTGCGCCTGGGCGAGCAGGTCGCCCATCACCTCGCCGATCTGCTGCGGTCCCTTGCTCATCTGCTGCGCTCCCTATGTTCATTAACTCATATGAGTCAAAACTCAAATGAGCAAAAACTCAATTGAGTTTTTACGCAGGGAGCCCCACCACGTATTCGGTCAGCAGATCCTTGATGCTCTTGCCCTGCTTGGTGGCATAGATCTTCAGCCGGGCGTGCTGCTCGGCCGACAGTTCGAAGTTGACGCGCTTGGTGCCGCCGGCGTCGTCCGTCAGGCTGGCCAGCGTTGCCGCAGCCCGGTCGGTGCGGGCGCTCGGCCGGCCTGCGCTCAGAGTGGAGTTGATTTTGCTCATTTACTCATTACCTCAAAAGTTCAAATGAGTTTCTGCTTGATTTCATCGGCCAGGGCGCGAACCTCGGCCGCTGCATCACCGTCCGGCTCGGCGTCCAGAACGGTGGTTCCCGTCGCGGCCGTGCCGGGATAGCTCACCCGCTGCGCGATCCGCGATTCGAGGATGGGCAGGCCGTAGCCCGCCAGTGCCTCGGCCACCTCGCCGCCGATGCGGGTGCCCTTGATCAGTCGCGACACCACGAAGGCGGCCTGCAGCTTTCCATCGGTGACCTCGATGCGCTGCTTGACCAGGTCGACCAAGTCGGATGCCGCCCAGATGTCGTAGGGCGAGGGCTGGACCGGGATCAGCACGAAGTTGGCCGCCTT